>NZ_CP034444.1:4717500-4722500 GCF_003952385.1 Mesorhizobium sp. M1D.F.Ca.ET.043.01.1.1 | reverse complement strand
CCGAAATTGGTGAGTTGGCTTGGCCGAAATTGGTGAGGCGGCTTAGCCCGATTGTGGCCGGCATTCTCGCGCCGGTCATTGCCATGATTTCCCGCCGCCGCATCGGTGCCGGGGTGCATGCTATCGGCGCGAAAACGCCCGTCGCGCGTCCAACAGGACACGGACCGCTTCGCCCGCCCGAACAGCGCTCAGAGCCGCCCTTCGAACAATTCCGGCGTGATGTTGCGGCCACCCAAAATCAGCACCTGCTCGCTCTCGGCAGCAAAAGCGATGCTGACGGCGCGCCGATAACCAACAATGCGCAGCCCAGGCATGATCTCGAGCCGCTCGGTGCCACGTTGAGGGAACGTCGACAGGCCGAGACAATGGTCGCGGACACCGACAACGAAATTCCAGGCGATGGAAGGCGAGGCGCGCCCCGCTATATCGTCACAGAGCGCTTGCAGCTCGGACTCCGCCTCCGGATGGAAGACAATCCCTATCTGGCTTTCGCCTGTTTCGCGCGATGACGCGCCTCCAGCCGCGAAAAGACCGCGTCGGCGGGAACGCCTTCGTTGGATCTCGCTGCAACTCAGCCAGGCGCGCCGGCATGTCCCCACGAAGCCATTTCTCCCGCTCCGCCTCGAAATCCTCGAGCATGCGCAGGCCCGCGCGGACAACCTCGCTGGCATTGTTGTAGCGGCCTGATTCGAGCTGCTTCCTGATGAAGCTCTCATAGTGGTCATTCAAAGCGTAATTTGGCATTGGCAACCTCTCGGAGGAGACTAGGGTCGCGAGCCATGTGGCAATAGATGTCAATTATTAGCAGCTCTGGCTGATTCGGTCGCGCACCGTTTCCTCCGAAGAAGATCATGCATCACTGATTCGGCTTGTTGAAATGTCGCCTCGGCCGCGATGGCACCGGCGTGATGGCAACCGGCGCACGGGACCAGGCCGGGGCTGCCCTGACTCTCGACATCGATCGGGAGCTGCCGCCGGCTACAAACAAAACTCCCCGGAGCTTTCGCTACGGGAGTGTCGGTGTCGCAGGTTGCGGGGACAGGATTCGGCATTTCTGTCCCGCTGCCTCGGCTTCGCCTGCCGCCCCTGATGAGAGCTCAAATCGAGCGGCCCTCACAGCCGCATAGCAAAACGGCCCGCGGGATGCGGGCCGTTTTTGGTATCTGGTTGCGGGGACAGGATTTGAACCTGTGACCTTCAGGTTATGAGCCTGACGAGCTACCGGGCTGCTCCACCCCGCGTCAACGATAGAGGTAAGCGTGAGCTTACCGAATTCAAGAGACCGCCAAATGAAAGGGCCGCTTGCGCGGCCCATGATCCCGTTTGGCGGGCCTTCTGCATGTCGCCCAAAAGTGCCTGGCGGTTTTGGGACAACGACATGCATCACAACAGTCGTAAGGAGAAGATTTCCATCCGGATCTGTTTGATCCGGATGTGAGATGAACGTGCGCTTGGCAGACCTGGCAGCGACCTACTCTCCCGCGTCTTGAGACGAAGTACCATCAGCGCTGGAGCGTTTCACGGCCGAGTTCGGAATGGGATCGGGTGCAGCCGCTCCGCCATAACCACCAGGTCGGCAAAACGCACGTTCAAATCGAGAAGCTGTTCAAGCGCGATCCAAAGGATCGTCGCAGCGCGATCCAAAGGATCGTCGTTTTTGTGCCAAGGCGACGTCTGCGTTTTGCCTACGGGCGAAGCCCGCAAGCGCGACTGCGCGTCGCCGGTCGTCCGGCGCCCTCGCTTAAGCTTTGGCCCGTAAGGGCCGCTCATGCGTGAGCGCTGGCAGACCATCCGACTTTGTCGGATGGATATTAGGAATGAGAACGATCAAGCCGATCGAACTATTAGTACCGGTAAGCTTCAAGCGTTGCCGCTCTTCCACACCCGGCCTATCAACGTGGTCGTCTTCCACGGTTCTCAGGGAATACTCGTTTCAAGGTGGGTTTCCCGCTTAGATGCCTTCAGCGGTTATCCCGTCCGGATATAGCTACCCTGCAATGCGGCTGGCGCCACAACAGGTCCACCAGAGATCCGTCCATCCCGGTCCTCTCGTACTAGGGACAGATCCTTTCAATATTCCTACACCCACGGCAGATAGGGACCGAACTGTCTCACGACGTTCTGAACCCAACTCACGTACCGCTTTAAATGGCGAACAGCCATACCCTTGGGACCTGCTCCAGCCCCAGGATGCGATGAGTCGACATCGAGGTGCCAAACAACCCCGTCGATATGGACTCTTGGGGGTCATCAGCCTGTTATCCCCGGCGTACCTTTTATCCGTTGAGCGATGGCCCTTCCACGCGGGACCACCGGATCACTATGACCGACTTTCGTCTCTGCTCGACTTGTCAGTCTCGCAGTCAGGCAGGCTTATGCCATTGCACTCAGCGAACGATTTCCGACCGTTCTGAGCCCACCATCGCGCGCCTCCGTTACTCTTTAGGAGGCGACCGCCCCAGTCAAACTACCCACCATACATTGTCCCGGACCCGGATAACGGGCCGCGGTTAGACATCCATAGTAATAAGGGTGGTATTTCAAGGGTGGCTCCACCTGAGCTGGCGCCCAGGCTTCAAAGCCTACCACCTATCCTACACATGCCACTACGAATGCCAATGTAAAGCTATAGTAAAGGTGCACGGGGTCTTTCCGTCTAACCGCAGGAACCCCGCATCTTCACGGGGAATTCAATTTCACTGAGTCTATGCTGGAGACAGCGGGGAAGTCGTTACGCCATTCGTGCAGGTCGGAACTTACCCGACAAGGAATTTCGCTACCTTAGGACCGTTATAGTTACGGCCGCCGTTTACTGGGGCTTCGATTCAGAGCTTGCACCCCTCCTCTTAACCTTCCAGCACCGGGCAGGCGTCAGACCCTATACGTCGCCTTGCGGCTTCGCAGAGCCCTGTGTTTTTGATAAACAGTCGCTACCCCCTGGTCTGTGCCACCCTCCTCTGCTTGCGCAGAAAAGGGTCACGCTTCTTCCGAAGTTACGCGTGCAATTTGCCGAGTTCCTTCAGCATAGTTCTCTCAAGCGCCTTGGTATACTCTACCAGACCACCAGTGTCGGTTTCGGGTACGGTCTATAAGGAGGAGCTATTTCCTGGAACCACTCCGCTGCCCTTTCAATCCGATAAGATTGGACAACTTGTGTGATCCGTCACTACCTCCAGGCCCACGAATATTAACGTGGTTCCCATCGACTACGCGTTTCCGCCTCGTCTTAGGGGCCGGCTAACCCTGCTCAGATTAACTTTAAGCAGGAACCCTTGGTCTTTCGGCGGGGGAGTCTCTCACTCCCCTTACGTTACTCATGTCAGCATTCGCACTTCTGATACCTCCACCGCCCCTCACGGGTACGGCTTCATCAGCTTACAGAACGCTCCGCTACCGCTCGTGATTGCTCACGAACCCTAAGCTTCGGTGTATGGCTTTAGCCCCGTTACATTTTCGGCGCAAAGACCCTTATTTAGACCAGTGAGCTGTTACGCTTTCTTTAAATGATGGCTGCTTCTAAGCCAACATCCTGGTTGTTTTGGGATCCTCACATCCTTTCCCACTTAGCCATAACTTGGGGACCTTAGCTGTAGGTCAGGGTTGTTTCCCTTTTCACGACGGACGTTAGCACCCGCCGTGTGTCTGCCGACTAGTACTCCCAGGTATTCGGAGTTTGGTTAGGTTTGGTAATCCGGTGAGGACCCCTAGCCCATCCAGTGCTCTACCCCCTGGGGTATTCGGTCGACGCTCTACCTAAATAGATTTCGCGGAGAACCAGCTATTTCCGAGTTTGATTGGCCTTTCACCCCTAGCCACAAGTCATCCCGAACTATTGCAACAGTTATGGGTTCGGCCCTCCAGTAAGTGTTACCTTACCTTCAGCCTGCTCATGGCTAGATCACTCGGTTTCGGGTCTAATGCGACGAACTGAACGCCCTGTTCAGACTCGCTTTCGCTGCGCCTACACCTACCGGTTTAAGCTTGCTCGTCACACTAAGTCGCTGACCCATTATACAAAAGGTACGTGGTCACCCTTGCGGGCTCCCACTGTTTGTAGGCAATCGGTTTCAGGTACTCTTTCACTCCCCTTGTCGGGGTGCTTTTCACCTTTCCCTCACGGTACTAGTTCGCTATCGGTCATGCACGAGTACTTAGGCTTGGAAGGTGGTCCTCCCAATTTCAGACAGGATTTCACGTGTCCCGCCTTACTCGAGGACGATTGATCGCATTACGCGTACGGGGCTGTCACCCGCTATGGCCCTGCTTTCCAGAAGGTTCCGCTTGTCTCTCAATCGCCGCTGGCCTGGTCCGGGTTCGCTCGCCACTACTTCCGGAGTCTCGGTTGATGTCCTTTCCTACGGGTACTTAGATGTTTCAGTTCCCCGCGTTCGCCACTTTATCCCTATGTATTCAGGATAAGTTACCTATTAGCGATACTTGGAAACCACAGCCGCAGCAGCGCAATCTCGAAGAGATTGTCGCATCTCTGCAGCTCTGATTTTCCAAGTACCTTAGGTGGGTTTCCCCATTCGGAGATCTACGGATCAAAGGGTATTCGCACCTCCCCGTAGCTTATCGCAGCGTATCACGTCCTTCATCGCCTGTGCATGCCAAGGCATCCACCAATTGCCCTTAAGACACTTGATCGTTCTCATTGCCAATACCCATCGCGCGATCCCGCAGGGATCGTCATTCGCGCGATTTCGAAGAAATCGTCGCTTCAGCCTCTCCCTTACGAGATTAGCTAAGCGCGATCTCGCAGAGATCGTCGCACTTGAGCGACATCCCTTGCGGGATTGCGCTTCAATGGAATTGGCACAAAAAGACCAGCTTCTCGAGATCGGTTCGAGGGCGCGGTTAGGCAAACCCATCATATGCAAGGGATTGAGCGTCCCTTGCGACAAATCATGAGCCTTTCGGGATCATGAAGTTCGAACAAATCTTCTCTTTACGATGTCAAACAGAACAGGCGGAGAGCTTTGGCTCGCCGCAAACTTTTT